>NZ_JACKZK010000060.1:0-2085 GCF_014230245.1 Pseudomonas sp. MSSRFD41
GTAGGGCGGCATGTCGGTGATGTCCACGCCATCCAGCAGGATGCGTCCCTCGGTGGGTCGCTCGAACCCGGCGAGCATGCGCAGCAGGGTGGACTTACCGGAGCCGGAACCGCCCAGCAGGGCGAAGATCTCGCCTTGGTGGATCTCCAGGGACACATCGTCCACGGCCACGGTTTCATCGAACTTCTTGGTCACGCGGTCGATCTTCACCAGAACCTTCTGCGGGCTCGGGTGGCCTTCGAGGGCCTTCCGGTAAGTGCTGGAGGCGTTTGCCATATGAAACTCCCAACAGATGTCAGCGGCCTGGCCAATACGGCCCGGCCTAAAGGTTGATTGCCAGCCCGGGGGGCGGGCTGATTCGGCGCCGCCTCCCTGGCGGCCTGACGCTATTTGTTGTTGTGGTCTTGCCGTTTGCCGCTCACGCCGGATGTCGGGCGCGCACGAGGGCACGCGCCATGGGGCAGGGCGTGTTGTTACAGGTGCAAATGCGCGATGTGCAGGGCTTAGCGGCGCTGCGCGGCTCGTTGCCGGCAGGCGTCGCCGAAGGCCTGGAAGATCCGCAGGTAGGCCGGGGTCGACAGCACCTGCCATTCCGGGTGCCACTGCACGCCGAAGGCGAAGGCCTTGCTGTGTTCAACCGATACCGCCTCGATCAGGCCGTCCGGCGCCACGGCCTCGACCCGCAGGCCCGGGGCCAGGCGATCGATGCCTTGGCTGTGGATCGAGTTGACCTGGATCTCGCCATCCAGGCCCATGGCCGCGAAGACCCCGCCCGGCTGGATCGCCACCGGGTGCGCGGGGGCGTACTGCACCTCGATGCGCGGATCGTCGGCTTCACGGTGATCGAGAAAGCCCGGCAGCTCGTGGACCTTCTGGTGCAGGCTGCCGCCGAAGGCCACGTTCATTTCCTGGAAGCCGCGGCAGATGCCGAGCACCGGCACGCCGGCGGCGACGGCCGCGCGCAGCAGGGGCAGGGTGGTGGCATCGCGTTGCGGATCATGGGCGGTGCCCGGTTCGCTGGGCGGGCCCTGGTAGTGGAAGGGTTCGACATTGGAGGGCGAGCCGGTGAACAACAGCCCGTCCAGGTTGTGCAGCAGATCCTGGGTATCGACCAGGTCCGCCAGGGAAGGGATGACCAGGGGCAGGCCCTCGGCCGCGACGCTGACCGCACGCAAGTACTTGTCGCCGCTGACGTGGTAGGGATGCAGACCGATCTCTTTGACGCACGCAGTAACGCCGATCAATGGCTTGAATGCCATTTTTATCACCTCGAAATTCACGCTGGAACGAGTTTTTCCAGAGCTTATCCTCGTTGATTTTAATTAACAACTTCCATGTAAAAAATTCTAAACGCATTTCATGTGAAAGCCTTGATTGGCGCAGATTCTGGGGTTTTTTGGATTCTTGTGGGGCAAAATAATTAACGAATCGGCGCCATGCAGGGCTATTGACTTCGGTTTTTCTTTCGGATTGACTGCGGGTGCGTCACCGCAGTGAACATAATAATTAACACGATAGGTGCATCATGTCGGTCCCCCCGCGTGCCATTCAGCTCAATGAAGCCAACGCCTTCCTGAAAAAACATCCCGAGGTTCTCTACGTCGATCTGCTGATTGCGGACATGAACGGTGTGGTGCGCGGCAAGCGCATCGAGCGTACCGCCCTGCACAAGGTCTATGAGAAGGGCATTAACCTGCCGGCCTCGCTGTTTGCCCTGGATATCAACGGCTCCACGGTGGAAAGCACCGGCCTGGGCCTGGACATCGGCGACGCCGACCGCATCTGCTACCCGATCCCCGGCACCCTGAGCGTCGAGCCCTGGCAGAAGCGCCCCACCGCGCAGTTGCTGATGACCATGCACGAGATCGAGGGCCAGCCGTTCTTCGCTGACCCCCGTGAAGTGCTGCGCCAGGTGGTGAGCAAGTTCGACGAACTGGGCCTGACCATCTGCGCCGCGTTCGAGCTGGAGTTCTACCTGATCGACCAGGAGAACGTGAACGGCCGTCCACAGCCTCCACGCTCGCCGATCTCCGGCAAGCGCCCGCAGTCGACCCAGGTCTACCTGATCGACGACCTCGACGAATA
>NZ_JACKZK010000061.1:0-1846 GCF_014230245.1 Pseudomonas sp. MSSRFD41
TTGGCCGTGAGCTCAATGCCGCCGGCATCGACTTCGTCCTGTACGAAGCGGAGGCGGACTTCGGCGGTGTCTGGAACAGCGAGGGCGATAGCGGCCGGACCTATCCGTCGCTGCACCTGATTTCGCCCAAGTCGAATACCCAGTTTCCGGATTTCCCCATGCCCGCGGAGTACCCGGACTATCCCAATCACCGGTTGATGCTGGCCTACCTGCGCTCCTATGCAGCCCGGTTCGGGTTGTATGAACGGGCTCAGTTCGGCACCCGGGTCGAGCGGCTGGAGCCCCATGCTCAGGGCTGGCAGGTCCATGTTGCCCAGGGCGGCCGTGAGTTCCACGAGTTGGTGGTGATCTGCAACGGCTTGCAGCGAACCGCTTACTTCCCGTCGATCCCTTGCACAGGGTTCGCCGGGGAGATCCTGCACGCGGCTGACTACAAGTCGCCCGACCAGTTGCGTGGCAAGCGAGTGCTGGTGATCGGCGGCGGCAACTCCGGCTGCGACATCGCCACCGATGCCGTGCATCACGCCGAGCGGGTCTATCACAGCACCCGCCGTGGCTACTATTACCAGCCCAAGTTCATCCACGGCATGCCCACTGCACTGTGGATGAGAGAGATTGCGGAGCGCTTCAGCAGCAAGGAGGGGTTCTGGCAGCACGTGCTGGAAACCTTCAAGGTGGCGAGCTTCGATGGCACCGATTACGGCCTGCCCAAGCCCGACTACCCGATCAGCGCGGCGCATCCCATCATGAATTCCCACGTGCTGTTCCATATCGGCCACGGCGATATCGTGCCCAAGGGCGATGTCGCGGCCCTGGTGGAAGGCCAGGCGCTGTTCGTCGATCGATCCAGGGAGCAGGTGGACCTGGTCGTCTATGCCACCGGCTACAACCGCAACTTGTCGTTCATCGACCCGCAACTCTTGCATTGGCGCGATGGCATTCCCGATCTGTTCCTGCATTGCGCCCCGCGCAACCACGACAATCTGTTGTGCATGGGGTTCGTCAACGCGGCGGGTGGCCTGGGCGATGCAGCGAAAATCCAGGGCAACTTCGTCCTGAGCTATGCCCGCGCGTTCTTTGCCAAGACCAGGGGGTTCGAAGCCTTCAACGAGGCCAAGCGCGGCGAGCAGGTGGATATTGGCCAGGAACACTTCATCAAGTCGCGGCGGCACCTCTGGGAGGCCGACTTGTGGAAATACCTGGCCCAGGTCAGGAAGTACAGCAACATGCTCAAGAGCGTTTGACCCAGCGGGAGGTGCATATGTATCCGGATAACCAGCAGCACCCAGGACAATTCCAACCGGCCCCGGCACAACGGCCGCCTTGGCACGGTGCCTTCGAAGCCGACGTGCTGCGGTTGGTGGGCGACGCGCTCAAGCTGCATAGCACGGAGCTGACCCTGGATGTCGACATGGCGAACTATGGCGACAGCTCCATCCACGTCACCACGATCATGTCCAGCCTGGCGAAGTTCTATGGCATCGCTGTGCCGCCGGCGGTGTATTTCGAGGTCAGCAGCGTGCGCGAGTTGTGCCAGGTCATCGGCGACCGGCACGGCGAGCAGCTCGCCGGGTTCTACCAGGCATTGCCGGGTGGTAGCGCAGCGCCTTGACGAAAATCCCTGGTCGAGCCCCCTGGTGATTCCTGTGCTTGACTGCATTTTCATCCCGCACCCGCCATGGATATGGCGATAGCCCGCAGTGGAGGCGGCAATGATCGAAACCGGATACCACACCCTGCGTGTGCGCCACGAGGACAACATCTGCTTCGTGCAGCTGTATCGGCCCGAGGCCAACAACACCATCGACGATCGCCTGGTCGCCGAGCTGGCCGATCTGCTGGAACG
>NZ_JACKZK010000062.1:0-1832 GCF_014230245.1 Pseudomonas sp. MSSRFD41
GCAGTCAGCTCAGTGCAAGCCTGCTGACTATGCAAAAGGCATCAGGCAAGTCATCGAGGTAGCCCGCCATGCTCATTGACGTTCACGAAATCAGGGTCGGCGGCGGAATCGGAAGACTCTTCGAAGCCATTGACCGCATCCCTGAGCAAAGAAAAACAGGGATTTGGGTCGAATTCGACGGCGAATCTTTTCCAGTTAAGACCGGGATCAGGAATTTCATCGCGCTGACAAGTGAGCGACTGCAAGAGATAGAGTGCCGCCGCAAGGGAAAAGGAGGTAGAGCATGAGCGCAGAACTTGCCGTTCCTCCACGCTTCATCCGAGCCATGAAGGCTCCGGCCTACCTGGGCATGTGCCTGGATGAGTTCAATAAGACAGTTCGCCCATACGTCCGTGAGTTCCCCATCGGGAAGCAAGGCATTGGGTTTGATCGCTTGGAGCTTGATGCCTGGGCAGACGCCTACGTCGAGTCTCGGGCAATTGTAAAAGCCGCCAATCAGGACAACAATCGGCCCCGCAGCGAGCGCCAGGGCAAGAAGAAAGGAGAATTGCCGTGGCCCAAAAAGCAATCACAGGCCTCCAGCAAATGCCGAACGGCATCTGGAAGATCGACAAAAAGTACAGAGGAGAACGAATTCAGGAGAGTACTGGCACTTGTGACCGCGCCGAAGCAGAGCAGTATCTGATCCACAAGCTGGAGCAGTTGCGCCAACAGAAGGTCTACGGAGTCAGACGGGTCAGGACTTGGCGGGAGGCTGCGACTCGCTTCCTGCTCGAGGCGAAGGACCAGGCCTCTATCCACATTTCAGCCACGTACATGGAGCAGCTTGACCCATTCATTGGCGATATGCCGCTGACACACATAGATGACGATGCGCTAGCGCCATACGTACAGTCGAAGCTGAATCCTGCGGTGGGGAAGCCAGTCACAAACCGAACAGTGAACATCGCTCTTCAACGGGTCATCCGCGTGCTGAACCTCTGCGCGCGGAAATGGCGGGATGAAGAGCGCCGGCCGCTGCTCGACGTGGTGCCGATGATTTCGCTTCTTGATGAGCGAACGAACAGTCGGAAGCCCTACCCACTTTCGTGGGAAGAGCAA
The DNA here is from genome assembly GCF_014230245.1 of Pseudomonas sp. MSSRFD41. Taxonomy (NCBI): domain Bacteria; kingdom Pseudomonadati; phylum Pseudomonadota; class Gammaproteobacteria; order Pseudomonadales; family Pseudomonadaceae; genus Pseudomonas; species Pseudomonas sp. MSSRFD41. The sequence continues at coordinate 1,102 of NZ_JACKZK010000062.1, forward strand.
TCGATCCTGTTCGCCGAGCTACCGGCTCACCTCCAGACCATGGCAATGTTTAAGGTCAACACGGGGTGTCGGGAGCAGGAAGTGTGCAAACTCCAGTGGAACTGGGAGATTGCGGTCCCGGAACTGGGGACAAGCGTCTTTCTGATACCCGCGGGCTTTGGCGGTAGAAGCGCCAGATCTGGCGTGAAAAACCGAGACGAGCGTCTAGTCGTTTTGAATGACGTGGCCAAGTCGGTGATCGAGAAGCAGCGCGGAAAGCACCCGCTCTACGTGTTCCCGTTTGGCAAGCCTGATGGCGAGGGGAATGAAACGACAGTGCATCGTATGAATGACTCCGCCTGGAAGAAGGCCAGGATCAGGGCGGCGAAGAAGTGGCAGGAGAAGTTCCTGCGGCCGGCGCATGATGGCTTTGCCAGGATCCGCATTCACGACCTAAAACACACCTTTGGGAGAAGGCTACGCGCTGCAGGCGTGACAGAGGAAGATCGGAAAGCACTGCTCGGCCACAAGAACGGAAGTATCACCAGTCACTACTCAGCGGCAGAACTGGATCAGCTCATTGAGGCGTCAAACAAGGTATCAGTAACTGACTCGCGCGCACCAGCGCTGACGATTTTGAAAAGGAGGGAGGCATGAATAAAAAGGCCAGGGTCACTCGGAAAGTCACTATGGCAGAAACAACAAAGCCGCTCGAAAGCGGCTAAGTCATTGAAAAATATGGTCGGGACGGA
>NZ_JACKZK010000063.1:0-1131 GCF_014230245.1 Pseudomonas sp. MSSRFD41
CAACCAGGATGGCGCGAGCAACGGCATCACGGCCCCCAATGCTAATGCCCAGACCCGGCTGGAATTGGAGGTCTATCGGCGTCACGGCATCGAGGTCGAGCATATCGGCCTAGTGGAGGCCCACGGCACCGCGACGGTGCTGGGCGACCCGATAGAGGCCAGGGCTCTCGCTGACGCCTTCGCCCAAGGCGGCCATCGGGGCGCACCTTGCGCCCTTGGCTCGATCAAGAGCACGGTCGGGCACACGGCAACGGCGGCGGGCATCGCGGGGGTCCTCAAGGTGCTGCTCGCATTGCGGCATCGGCAGATCCCGGCGTCGGCACATTTCGTCAGTGCCAATCCGCACATCGATTTCACCCACGGCCCGTTTCATGTCCCCACCCGCACCGAACAGTGGCGCAGGCCCGTGGCCGGGGAGCGGCTGGCGGCCGTCAGCTCATTCGGCTTCAGCGGTACCAACGCCCATGCGGTGATCGCAGAAGCCCCCGAACGGCCGGTGCAGCCATCGACCAACCCGCTGCATCTGGTGGTGCTGTCGGCCAGGACCGCGCCCCAATTAAGGCTTCAGGTGCAGAACCTGCTCGCCCACCTGCGGCGTGAGCCCGTTGAACCGGGGGCTATGAGCCACACCTTGTTGCTGGGCCGGCGCCACCTCGAACAACGCCTGGCCTGGGTCACCAGCGATGCGGATGCGCTGTGCGCGCAACTGCTGCAATGGCTTGACGCCGGCGAGCTGATCGACGGCTACAGCGGGAGCGTCGACGGCACCCAGGAAGCCTCCACCAAGGCCCAGGCCCAAGCCAACCAATGCCTGCAAGACAGCCGCGCGCCGGCCAATTCCGAGATGCTCCGAAGGGCGCTGCTGTCACTGGCGCAGCTGTATGTCGAGGGGATCGAGCTGGACTGGGCGCGATTGTTCCAGGGGCAGCGGCCGTGCCGGGTCGCATTGCCGACCTATCCGTTCGAGAAAGAGCGCTATTGGCCATCCAGCAAAAATCAAGAGGACTGGCAGGGCGACGCTCAGGCTCAACCGGCGCCACCCCAGGCCAAGCCGGGGGCTGCGCTCGTCACGATGGGGAATGTCAGCGTCAGCAAGCTAGCCGCGGCAACCCAAGCCAAACCCGGCCGTCT
>NZ_JACKZK010000064.1:0-1131 GCF_014230245.1 Pseudomonas sp. MSSRFD41
CAACCAGGATGGCGCGAGCAACGGCATCACGGCGCCCAACGCTGCTGCCCAGACCCGGCTGGAACTGGAGGTCTATCGGCGCCACGGCATCGAGGTCAAGCACATCGGCCTGGTGGAGGCCCACGGTACCGCGACGGTGCTGGGTGACCCGATAGAGGCCAGGGCCCTGGCCGATGCCTTCGCCCAAGGTGGCCATAGTGGCGCACCTTGTGCCCTTGGCTCGATCAAGAGCACGGTGGGGCACACGGCCACAGCGGCCGGCATCGCCGGAGTATTCAAGGTCCTGCTGGCGTTGCGGCACCGGCAGATCCCGGCGTCGGCGCATTTCGTCAGTGCCAATCCGCACATCGATTTTTCCCACGGTCCGTTCCATGTCCCCACCCGCACCGAACAGTGGCACCGGCCCGTGGCCGGGGAGCGGCTGGCGGCCGTCAGCTCATTCGGTTTCAGCGGTACCAACGCCCACGCGGTGATCGCCGAAGCGCCCGAGCGTCCGGCGCGGCCATCGGCCAGCCCGCTGCATCTGGTGGTACTGTCGGCCAGGACCCTGGAGCAACTCCGGCTGCAGGCAAAGAACCTGCTCGCCCACCTGCAGTATGAGCCCGTCGAGCCGGGTGCCATGAGCCACACCCTGTTGTTGGGCCGGCGCCACCTCGAACAGCGCCTGGCCTGGGTCACCCGCGATACGGATGCGCTGCGCGTGCAACTGGGGCAATGGCTGGACGCCAGCGAGCTGGTCGATGGCTACAGCGGGATCGTCGACGGTACCCAGGAAGCCTCCACCAAGGCCCAGGCTGTGGCCGACCAGTGCTTGCAGGACTGCCGCGCGCCGGCCAATCCCGAGGTGCTCCGCGGTGCGCTGCTGTCACTTGCGCAACTGTATGTAGAAGGGATCGAGCTGGACTGGGCACGGTTGTTCCCGGGACAGCGGCCGGGCCGGGTCGCGTTGCCGACCTATCCCTTCGAGAAAGAGCGCTATTGGCCGTCCGGTAAGGAGCAAGAGGACCGGCAGGCCGCTGCTCAGGCGCAACTGGCGTCAGTCCAGGCCGCCCCCGCGGCAGCGCCCGCCACGCTGGTGCAGGTCAGCGCCAGCAAACCAGCCGCGGCAACCCAAGCCAAACCCGGCCGTCT
>NZ_JACKZK010000065.1:0-1008 GCF_014230245.1 Pseudomonas sp. MSSRFD41
CACCAACGTCACTGACACCATCGATGATTCGACGGTGTCGCTCAAAGCAACTCCATCGGCGGCCGAGGGCGGCCAGATCACCTACACCGCGACCGTCACTGCGCCCGTCACTGGCTCTCCGGTCGTAGTCACCTTGGCCAACGGTGAAAAGATCACCATTCCAGTCGGTGAAACCACCGCCTCGATCAACGTCACTGCACCGAACGACGCACTGGTTGGCCATACTTCCGTCACTAACTCGATCACTGACGTGAGTGGTGGCAATTACGAGAACCTCGTAGCTGATAAGACTCCAGTCAACACCAATGTCACCGATACCGTTGATGACACTGGCCTGACCCTGTCCGCTACCGGGACGGTCGCAGAAGGCGGTTCCATTGTTTATACCGCCACCCTGACCAACGCTGCTGGTACTCCGGTCACCGTAACGCTGTCCAACGGCGCAGTGATTACTATCGAAGCCGGTAAAACCTCCGGTACCGTGACCGTTCCTGCGCCGGCCGATGACGTCTATAAAGACGCCGGTAAGGTCGAAGCGACCATTACCAAAGCCGAAGGCGGTAACTTTGAAAACCTGGTGACCAACCCAGCGCCAGCTGTGACCAACGTCACTGACACCATCGATGATTCGACTGTGTCGCTCAAAGCGACTCCGTCGGCGGCCGAGGGTGGCCAGATCACCTACACCGTGACCGTCACCGCTCCAGTGACGGGCTCGCCTGTGGTCGTCACCCTCGCTAACGGCGAGAAGATCACCATCCCAGTCGGCGAAACCACCGCCTCGATCAACATCACTGCACCGAACGACGCACTGGTTGGCCATACTTCCGTCACCAACTCCATCACCGATGTCAGCGGTGGTAACTACGAGAACCTGGTCGCCGATAAGACCCCGGTGAATACCAACGTTACCGATACCGTCGATGACACTGGCCTCAGCCTCTCGGCCACCGGTACGGTTGCCGAAGGTGGCCAGATCACCTACACCGCTACCTTGACCAACGCTGC